>NZ_QRGB01000006.1 GCF_003449035.1 Pedobacter indicus | reverse complement strand
CGTGCTTCACGTAGTATTCTTTCATGATGGGCTCCAGCTCGGTTTTGTACTCATCAAGATGCTTTTCAATGACCGCTCTCAGAGCTACACGCTTGGGCTCGATGTCAGCCTTCAGTTGATCGAGATCAGCTATCATGAAAGAATACTACGTGAAGCACACAAATGACATGGCTGTCCTCAAGGAAAAGTTGGAGCCAGTTGTCGAGTCTCTGCAGGCTAAGGTGTCCACCAATCTAGAGGAGACCAAGGCCGCCCTGGCACCAATTGTGGAGACAGTGCGCGCCAAGCTTTCTGAGCGTCTGGAGGCTCTGAAGCAGTTGGCTACTCCCTACGTCGAAGAATACAAGGAGCAGCTGAAGAATGTCTACACCCAGGCCCAGGGTGCCGATGGAGAAGCACTGAAGGCAAAGATTGCACCTTTAGCTGATGACATCAAGTCCAAGCTCCAGGCTATCTTCCAGATCATCACTGCTTCCGTCACCAAGAACTAAATCCTCCCAACCCTGTTCCTGTAACTAACCTCACATACCTGTCTTGTTTTAGATCCATTCCACCTTTCTCTCTATTCTATCTTTCCTCACGGGGACCACCTCCCAAAATGAAGCCGATGCCTGACTGGTGCACTCGTTCACAACAAAATGGCTGGACTCTTGCTCTCTCTCTTTCCCATGCAAACACCTTACTTCATGCACACATGCTTAAGCACATGCAGGCAAAGACACACACACAGACACACACATACACAGCACACTTGCTTTCATGCTTTGCTCTTTGCATACCATGG
>NZ_QRGB01000005.1 GCF_003449035.1 Pedobacter indicus | reverse complement strand
GGAGGATTTTTCTAAACAAAAAATCATGTATCCGAACATGACTAAGTTTTTACCATTTTACCTGGATGAAAAAGGGTTTCTTCAAAATGATAAATCGTTTATGATAACCGGAAAGAATCTATATTTTTTAGTTGCATTCCTGAATTCATCCTTATTCAAATATTGCTTTATCGATAATTTTCCAGAATTACAAGGGGGCACACGTGAATTAAGAAAGATATTTTTGGACAAAATTCCCATTATGGAAGTTTCTGAATTTGTGAATTTTGAGTTTAAGAAGCTGGTAGGCTCCATTCAAAGAATAAGCTCCGACGAGGAATCATCAAAAAGGGTGGCAATACAAATCGACCAAAGAATTTTCGACTTATATAATTTAACGGATTCTGAGCGACAAGAGATTGGTTTTATTGAGATTCGATAAAGTCTATCTCTTCACGTATAAAATTAAAATCGCTATATATCATATTATCTACTAACTTCTTTAACTCTAGATAATCTTGCTTCTGTTCTGTCGCTCTTAGTATTTTCCGAGAAATTTCATTAAACTCTTCTTCTCTTAAAGCTGACAGTTTCGGAACGAATAATTGTTCAATTGTGAATTTTTTCCATCGGACTGTACCTACTCCTGTAGTAGTTCCAATTTTAGAGAAAACATACTCTGATAATTTAGAGTTCAAAAAGACAACTAAATATAAAAGTGAATCGCCCGTCATTAGAAAAGTCGTCGCTTCCGTCATAAAGTTTCCGGATAGCTCAATCGAAAATTTAGTTTTATCCGAAATTTCGCCCCAAACAATTTTTTGTTTAGAAAAATCCTCCATATAAGCACAATTTCTTAAATTATATGGTGTATCTCCTTTGTCAAGTCGTTTTGCTAATTGTGGATAGTAATTATCTAGATGTCTCTTAATTGCAGGGTATTGCTCTATATCAATGGCACTTACACCATTCTCTTTTATTCCGTTATGGGTGTTAATTAACCATAAGTCCGCAAAATCATAACCATACCTTTTTATGTCTCTGCCACGTAAAATCGGTCTTATAATTTC
>NZ_QRGB01000004.1 GCF_003449035.1 Pedobacter indicus | reverse complement strand
GAAACCCTGAAGGGCAAGAAGTCCTGCCACACAGGCTTTGGCAGAACAGCCGGCTGGAACATGCCCATGGGCCACATCCACAAACAGACTAATGACTGTGACTTCACTAAGTTCTTCAGTGCTGGCTGTGCCCCCGGATCAGATCCCAACTCTCCATTCTGTACTCAGTGTGCCGGCAGTGGAAAAGCTGTGGGAGATGAATCCAAGTGCAAAGCCAGTGCTGATGAGCAGTACTACGGCTACGCTGGAGCCTTTAGATGTCTTGTGGAGGGTGCCGGCGATGTCGCCTTCATCAAACACACAATTGTCCCAGAAAACAGTGATGGCAACGGTCCATCATGGGCTAGCGCTGTGCATGCTGCTGACTACGAGCTGATCTGCCCCGGTAAGGGTCCAGTGCCAATCACTGATTACGCCTCTTGCAACCTCGGTGCCGTGCCCGCACACGCAGTGGTGACTCGTCCAAATCTCCACAGCGAGGTGGTCCGTATTCTCCAGGACCAGCAGTCCAAGTTTGGTCCTGGTGGCAGTGATTCCTCATTTGAACTGTTCAAGTCAGATTCAGGAAAGAACCTCCTCTTCAAGGACTCTACCAAGTGTCTCCAGGAGATTCAAGAAGCAACATCCTATGACCAGTTTTTGGGAACAGAATACATGAATGCCATGAAATCTCTCAGGCAGTGCAGCGATAACACCCCAGATCTGGAGAAATCTTGCACTTTCCACACCTGCCAACAAAAAAACTAGTGCCGACGATGGACGATGTGGTGCCTCATTTGGCCTTCAGTGATTCGAGCACCTTAGCCACACTTCCCACACTAGACCCGAAAATTGCCTGGTGTATTTTCCTGCTGATCTTGCTGTAGACCTGTTTTTTTTTTTTAGAAGTTGTAACCAACATATCACACCAACCACATCCTACAGTTCAACTATTCCACCATCAGTCATGTCCTACTGTAGCTGTTGAAACATAATGTTACATTGCCTGTATTATTGGATCAATGTTATGTTTTGTTAACACATGCCTAACTAGCTCCACTTCCACCAGCTACAAGTAAATGCTACCT